>NZ_JBFAKG010000008.1:148914-165067 GCF_040655595.1 Saccharopolyspora sp. NPDC050389 | reverse complement strand
CACCACACCACCATGGTCCACTGGGCCGCCATCATCCAGATGACCCGCCGCCTCACCCGCCTACCACAACCCACCCAACAACATCCAAAACAGCCTCTATAGCAGCCCAAAAGACTCACGGCCCCATACGCAACCCTCAGGTCAGTGCACCTAGAGCGGGTGGCCGTAGCGGGCGAGGACCCGGGCGCGCAGCTCCGGGTCGTTGCGCGGCACCGGTTCCAGGAACACCTCGTCCAGTTCCGTGAATTCGGCGCGCAGCATCGAGTCGATGCGCACCACGGCGCGTTCCAGCTCGGTGGAGTCGAGCGTCGCGGCGAAGTCCAGGCGGGCGCAGAACAGCACCCGGTCGGTGCCGGTGTTCATGGACAGCACGTCCACCACGAAGTCCACCTCGGGCTGCTCCGCGAGCCTGCTCCGCACCGCCGCCAGCAGCCGCCGGTCGGCCTGCTGGCCGATCAGCAGGCCGAGGTTGGTGCGGGCCATGGTGTACGCGACCGCGGCCAGCAGCGCGCCGATCGCGAGCGAGGCGAGCCCGTCCCAGGCGCTGGACCCGGTGAGCTGGTGCAGCCCGAGCCCGGCGAACGCGAGCAGCAGCCCGGCCAGCGCGGCGCTGTCCTCCAGCAGCACCGTCTTCACCGTCGGATCGTCGGAAACCCGCAGGTGGTGGAGGACCTTGTCGCCGCTCTCGGCGGCCTCGGCCCGCACCTGCCGCATCGCGCGCAGCCAGGACACGCCCTCCAGGACGAACGCGAGCGCGAGCACGACGTAGCCGACCAGCGGTTGGGTCTGCTCCTCCGGCGGGCCGAGCAGGGTGCGGAAGCCTTCGATGAAGGCGAAGACGGCGCCAGAGACGAAGATGCTGATCGCGGCGATCAGCGACCAGAAGTACCGCTCCTTGCCGTAGCCGAACGGGTGGCGGGCGTCGGCGGGCTTGCCGGAGCGCCGCAGCGCGGTCAGCAGGAACACCTCGGTGCAGGTGTCCGCCACCGAGTGCGCGGCCTCGGAGAGCATCGCGGCCGATCCGGTGACCACCCCGGCGAACGCTTTCATGGCGGCGATGGCCAGGTTGATGCCCAGCGCCACCAGCACCGTGAGCGTGCTCTCGCCGCCCTTGTCCGCGTCCGCCATCGTCGACTCCCGGTCCTCGTCGCTCCGGCGAACACGCTAAGCGCGCCGAGGCGGGCAGGCCCGTCAGGGCCGGTCACGCCGCGAGTCGGGCCTCCCGCAGCGCCGCGCGGATCGCGTCCAGTGCGTCCGGGTCGGTGATCGGCAGCTTCGGCGCGCGGGGCAGCCCGGCGGGCTGGCCGAGCAGGTTCATGGCGGCCTTGAGCGACGCCTGCATGCCGCCGTAGCGCCAGTTGTAGCCGTCGGTGTCCGCGCCGCGCAGCCGGGACATCAGCCGGGCGTTGGTGTCGGCGATCTCGGCGGCCTCGTCGAGCCGCCCCTGCCACGCCAGCTCGAAGAATTGCGGCATCCGCTCGCCGAGCAGCATTCCGGAGCCGAAGTGCCCGTCGCCGCCGAAACCGCCTGCGATGACGGAAAGTCCCAGCCGGGAAAGCAGGTTCCCGAACACCAGAACCCGATCCGAGACCGCCTCGATGGTTGCGTAGAACGTCCGGTCGTCGGGAGTGCTCTGCTTGATCGCCACGACGTTCGGGATTGCCACGAGCTCGTCGAGCTGCTCGATCGCGATGTCCGCCGCGGCGTCCTGCGGGAAGTTGTACAGCCAGGCGGGAAGGCTCGTGGCGCCGAAGACGTCCGCGTAGTACTGGTGCAGTTCGCGCGCGGTGGGCCGAACGCCCGCGGGCGGCGCCGCCATCACCGCATCGGCACCGATCTCCTCGGCGTGCTGGGCGAGCTCGACAGCGTTCGCGGTGCGCGGGTGCATCACGCCGACGATCACCGGCACCCGCCCGGCCGTCGCTTCGACGGCCGCCGCCGCCAGCTGCTTGCGCTCGTCGAGGGTCTGCAGCGGCCATTCGCCGGTGCTGCCGTTGACCAGCAGCCCGTGCACGCCCTGGCGCACGAACAGCTCGACCGTCGCCCGGAAGGCCGGCAGGTCCAGTTCGCCGGAGGCGGCGAACGGCGTGGGCAGGGCGCTGAAGTAGCCGCGCCAGGCGACGTCGGTGCGGTCCATGGTGATCCCTTCGTGACGGCGTGCCGATCACGACGCTAGGACCGCGCCGATGCCTCGCCGTTGCGATTTGCGCTGCGATCGATGCCCGAATCGGCATGGTCGCGTTCGAAGTTCTTCAGCAGGTGCCGCAGGTTCAGCAGCACCGGGCTGGATTCGCCACGCCGCCAGGTCAGCATCACCGTCGACTTCGCCGGATTTCCCCGCAGCCGCGCGAACTTCACGCCGGGCCGCGGAATTCGGGAGAGCTGGCCGGAAACCAGCGCGACGCCCTCGCCGGCGGCCACCAGCGTCAGCAGCATCGGGGTGCTCTGCGCCTGGTGCCGCACGGTCGGCGTGAAACCGGCCGCCGCGCAGCCGGTGAGCGTCGCGGTGATCATGCCCTGGCCGAGATCCCGCCGGTAGATGACGAACTCCTCGTCGGCGAGCTCGGCGAGGTCGATCTCGGGCGAGTCCAGCCGGTGCGCGATCGGCAGCGCCGCGACGAGGTCGTCGTTGCCCACCGGGTCGAAGTCCAGCTCCGGGTCGACGTTCGCCGGGGCGCGCAGCAGGCCGCAGTCGATGGTGCCGGTGCGCAGCGCCTCGACCTGCTCGTCCGTGTGCAGCTCGTGGAGCTGCAGGTCGAGGTCGGCGTGCAGCTGCCGCAGGCCGCGCAGCACACGCGGCAGGAGGTCGATGGCCAGCGGCTCGACGTATCCGATCGCGAGCCGGCCGATCTGCCCCTGCTCCGCCCGCCGGGCGATGTCGCGCGCCCGGTCCAGCCGGGCGAGCACGCCGGTCAGCTCGGCGGCGAACGCCGCGCCCGCCGCCGTCAGCTCCACCCGCCGGGAACTGCGGTCCAGCAGCCGGACCCCGATCGTCTGCTCCAGGGCCTGGAGGTGCCGGGTCAGTGGGGGCTGGGTCAGGTGCAGCCGCTGCGCCGCCCGGCCGAAGTGCAGTTCCTCGGCGAGCACCTGGAAGACCCGGAGCTGCTGGACCGTCGGATCGTTAGCCATCTCGGCATTGATGCAGGAGAAACGGGCAATGGTCAACAGCCGGGCCGGGACTAGCGTCGCCGTATCCACCGCGACGGGCTCGGGTGCCCGGCAGCTGTCCGCACCCGCCCGCTTCCAGCGAAGGGGCCTCCATGGCTGAGCAAGCACGAACGGCTCCGGTGCGGCTGCGCCGGGTGATCGCCGCCGCCGGCATCGGCAACTTCGTCGAATGGTTCGACTTCAGCCTCTACGGTTTCCTCGCCCCGGTGCTGGCCGCCCAGTTCTTCCCGAACTCGGATCCGGCGGCATCGCTGCTGGCCACCTTCGCGGTCTTCGGTCTCGCGTTCTTCGTGCGGCCGCTGGGCGCGCTGTACTTCGGGCGGATGGGCGACCGGGTCGGCCGCCGGACGACGCTGTCGATCATCGTGCTGCTGATGTCCGGGTCGACGGCGGTGATCGGCCTGCTGCCGACCTACGCCGCGATCGGCGTGGGCGCCCCGCTGCTGCTGCTCCTCTTGCGCTTGCTGCAAGGCTTTTCCGCCGGCGGCGAGTTCACCGGGGCGTCGGTGCTGATCGTCGAGTACGCGCCGCCGCACCGCCGCGGGCTCTACATGAGCGCGCTGTCCGTCTCGACGTTCGCCGCATCCGCCCTCGGCGTCATGATCACCGCCGCGCTGACCAGCGGGGTCGGCGTCGAGGCGATGCAGACGTGGGGTTGGCGGGCGCTGTTCCTGCTCTCGCTGCCCCTCGGACTGGTCGGCCTCTACCTGCGGTTGAAGGTCGAGGAGACGCCCGAGTTCAAGCGGCTGGAGCACGCCGCCGACGTCGAGCAGGCGCCGCTGGCCGAGGCGTTGCGCACGCAGCGCAAGCCGATCGCCACCCTGTTCGTGCTGATCATGATCAACTCGGTGGCGTTCTACGTGCTGGGCACCTACTGGCCCACGTTCCTCTCCCAGCACGCCGGGATGGCCCGCACCGACGCGCTGTGGTCTTCGGCCGCGGCCTACGGCGTGCTGATCGTGACCGCGCCGCTGCACGGCTACCTGGCCGATCGCTTCGGCCGG
The DNA here is from genome assembly GCF_040655595.1 of Saccharopolyspora sp. NPDC050389. Classification (NCBI taxonomy): domain Bacteria; kingdom Bacillati; phylum Actinomycetota; class Actinomycetes; order Pseudonocardiales; family Pseudonocardiaceae; genus Saccharopolyspora; species Saccharopolyspora sp. NPDC050389. The sequence continues at coordinate 160,895 of NZ_JBFAKG010000008.1, read as the reverse complement.
AAACCGATGATGGTGTACGCGACCGTGGGGTTCGCGGTGATCGCGATCCCCGGATTCCTGCTCTCCGCGCAGGGCACGTTCTGGGCGGCCTTCCTCGGCCAGGCGCTGTTCGCGCTGATGGCCGGCGCGATGAGCCCGGTGAACAGCCTGATCACCGCGGAGCTCTTCCCGCCGCACGTCCGCTACAGCTCCGGTGCCATCGGGCAGAACCTGGCGTACCTGGTCTTCGGCGGCACCGCGCCGTACGTCTGCACGTTCCTGATCGCCGCCACCGGTTCGGGGCTGTCGCCGGCGATCTACATCGCCGCGATCGCGGTGGTTTCCGCGCTGGGCGCCATCTTCATGCTCCGGGAGACCAAACCGGCCGAGGCGCCGTTCCGGGACCGGGTCGTGGAAGGTGCGTCGTGACGGGGCTCGCGGAGTTGCGGTCGATCGTCGGCGCGGCCGGCCTGCTGCCGCCGGGCGCCGACCTGCGGCGCTACGAGATCGCGCCGAACCTGCTCACCGGTTCGGCCGCGTTCCTGGTCCGTCCGTCCACAGTGGATGAAATCAGGGCCGTCCTCGCCTGGGCCAGGAGGAACGCCACCAGGCTTGTCGTGCAGGGCGCGAACTCGGGGCTGGTCGGCGCGGGGCTGCCGGACGCCTCCGGCGCCTGGGGAGTGCTTTCCACCGAACGCCTGCGGCAACCGTTCGCGGTGGATCCGCGGGCGCGGACGCTCACCGCGGGCGCCGGGTGGCGGCTGGACGAGATCAACGAGCGGCTGGCGGAGCATTCGCTGCAATTGCCCGTCGAGGTCGGGTCGAGCCCGTCGGTCGGCGGCATGGTCGCCACCAACACGGCCGGTTCGCACGTCATCCGCTACGGCGACGTTCGCCGGCGGCTCCTCGGCGTGCAGGCCGTGGTGCCCGACGACCGGGGCACGGTCTTCGACCGGCTCAAGCCGCTGCGGAAGTGCAACGAGGGCCTCGATGTCAGCCAGCTGTTCGTCGGCACCGGCGGCGAGTACGGCGTGGTGACCGCGGCGAGCTTCGAGCTGGCGCCGCTGCCGCGCAGCCGGGCGGCCGCGTGGCTGGCGGTGGAGGAGGACCGGATGCCGGACGTGCTGAGCGTCTTCGAGCATTCCTGCGCGGAATGGCTCTCCGCCTGCGAGGTCGCCTCGCCGTCGGCGCTCGCGCTGCTCGCCGACCGGCACGGCGCGCTGCTCCGCAGAGTCCCGTTGCCGCACCACCACGCGATGCTGGTGGAGATCGGGGCACCGGACGGCTCGGCGGAGGAGCGCCTGCTCGCGGTGCTCGCCGAGTTGGACGAGCGCGGTTGGCTGATCGGCGCGCAGGTGGGCGGCCCGGCCGAGATGTGGCAGGTGCGCCACACCATCCCGGAGATCACCGAGCGGATGAGCCCCGTGTGGAGCTTCGACGTGTCCACGCCGCGCAGCGAGATCGCCGCGTTCCGGCGCGACGTGCTCGCGCGCCTCGCCGCCCGGCACCCGGAGATCACGCCGATCGAGCTCGGCCACTTCGGCGACGGCGGGCTGCACCTGATCCTGCCGCTGCCCGTGCCGGTCGCCGCCGATCCCGACGCGGTCGACGCCCTGCGCCGGCTCGTCTACGACACGGCGGTGCAAGACCACGGCGGCACCTTCAGCGCGGAGCACGGCGTCGGGCCGAAGAACGCGGATATGTACCAGCGCTACGTGTCGGAGGACGTGCGCGAACTCTCGGCGGCGCTGAAGCGGCGCTTCGACCCGGACGAGATCCTCGGCTGGTCGCTCTCGTCACCGGACCGGGTGAGCAGGTGAAACGGGGTCGGTCCCGCCGCGCGGCCGACTTGCGTCGCGCCACATTTCCAGGGGGTGGCGGCCGTGTTATGCCCGGGCATGGCACCCTTGGGTTGGCTGTTCCTGCATTCCGCATGGGTACGGCTGCGCACGTACGCCCCGGTAGCGCCGGATAGCCGGGCCATGACCTGGAGTGGCTGAGTGGAAAGTTTTTTCTCCTTCATCCTCTACCCGGTGTCGGCGATCTTGTGGTTCTGGCACAAGATCTTCGGCGCCGTGCTCGGGCCGGACAACGGCTTCGCCTGGGCTCTTTCGGTGTTCTTCCTGGTGTTCTCGCTGCGCGTGGTGCTGCTGAAGCCGGCGATCAGCCAGCTGCGCGCGGGCCGCAAGATGGCGAAGTTCGCGCCGCAGATCCAGAAGCTGCGCGAGAAGTACAAGGGCGACCGCCAGCGCATGGCGCAGGAGATGCAGAAGCTGCAGTCCGAGCACGGGGTCAACCCGCTCGGCGGCTGCCTGCCCGCGCTGCTGCAGATCCCGGTGTTCCTGAGCCTGTTCCACGTCCTGCGGAATTTCACGCCGGGCGCGCAGAGCAACTTCATCTTCGACCGGGCTGGCGTCGAGTCGTTCATCAACGCCGACATCTTCGGCGCCAAGCTGTCGAACTGGATCACCCAGTCCGACGCCGAGCTCGCGCTGTTCGGCACCGACCGGACGTCCATGATGGTCGTCGGCATCCCGCTGATGCTCGTCGCTTCGGTGGCCACGTTCTTCACCATGCGGCTGTCGGTCAAGAAGCAGACCGACGCGGCGATGGCCAACCCGCAGTCGGCCATGATGGCCAAGTTCATGATGTACATCGCGCCGATCGGCGCGATCATCTCCGGCTGGTTCCTGCCGATCGCGGTGCTGCTGTACTGGCTGGCCAACAACGTCTGGACGCTGGGCCAGCAGCACTTCCTGACCAAGAAGATCGACCGCGAGCAGGAGCGCGAGAAGGCCAAGGAGATCGAGGCCAAGAAGGCGGCGCCGCGGCCGAAGCCGGGGCAGAAGCCGGTGCGCGCCGACGCCAAGAACGACGAAGAGGACGCGGAGCCGGCCGCCGCGACGACGAGCAGCGCGAAGCCGGCCGGTGGCGGCGGCAACGGTCAGCGGCCGGGCAACCGGCCGGGCGGCAAGAAGAGCCAGCCGAAGAACCGGCCGGGTAAGCAGGCCGCATCGGCGAAGAAGGGCAAGAAGAGACGCTGAGCCGCCCGGGGCGAAGGCTCCGGAAGACGGCGAAAGGGCCGGTGGGCAAGACCCACCGGCCCTTTCACGTGTTCTGGCCCGCTACTCCGGGGTGGCTACGACGATGCGGTTCTCGTCGTAGCCGAGGTCACCGCCGACGTAGCGTCCGCCGCAGGTCACCAGCACCAGGCGATGCGCGCCGCCCTGGCCGAACAGCTCGCGGGCCCGGCCGGGCAGCTCGTCCTTGTCCACCGTGACGACCTCCGACACCCGGTACCGGTACTCCCGGCCGTCGTCGTCGACGACGGTGACCTGCTCGCCGGTCCGCGATTCCCACAGCTCGGCGAACGGGCCGACGGCGCCCTTCCAGTTGACGTGCCCGGCGAGCACCGTCGCGCCCTTCGGCGCGTCCAGCCCGGCGCCCCACCAGGTCGCCTCGCCGACGCCGTCCGGCACCGGCAGGGTTCCCGAGCGGTCGATCTCCTTGCGCACGAGTTCCGCCGTGCCGCCCTGCGGCAGCCGGATCGTGCCCGGCTGCTGCCCGGCAGGCACGTGCACCGGCTGGGCGGGCAGGGCCTGCGGAGCGACGGCCGCGGCGTGCGGTGCCGGTTCCGCCGGGGAGACCGGGACGGTCAGGGCGGCCGGCTGATCGCCGCCGAACAGGCCGCCGGCGATCACGACGACCGCCGCGACCAGCCCGATAATCCCGGCTGCTACCAGCGCGAACAGGGAACGTCGAGACTTGCTCACTGCTGCCGCCCCGCTCCGATCCGGCGGCGCACCGCCACCGCGCCGAAGGCCGCGACCAAGGTCAGGCCGGCCAGGCCGCCGAGCAGCCCGGCGGGCGTTCCGCCCTCCGCCGGGGTCGGGTCACCGGCCGGGATGTGGATCGGCACGGTCGGCGTGTTCGCCTTGTTGGTCAGGCTCAGCTCCAGCGTCTCGCCGGGCTTGACGGTGCCGGTCACCGACGGCGGGTTCGCCTCGTCGAACGCCTCCTCGTAGCCCGTCGCGGGCGCGACCTCGGTGAGCTTGATGTCCTGCGGGGTGCGCAGGTCGGGAACGGTGACGGTGCCGTCCTCACCCGTGACCACGACGAGGGGCTGCCCGTCCTCGCCGAACAGCGGCGTGCCGTCCTGGCGCAGCGCGGGCGAGCCGTCCGCGGCGGTCACGCGCAGCGAGACGCCGGCGATGCCGGCCTGGCTCTCCGCGTCGACCTTGCCGACGTGCACCACGCCGGGCGCGGTCACCGCGGTGGCGGTGGCCTCGACGGAGAGCTCCTGCTCCCCGCCGGTGGACACGACGCGCTGGGTCGTGTCGGGCTGGTTGACGGCCTGCCGCACGTACGGCCGCTCGGCCGGCGCGGACAGCTTGCCGGTGATCTTCGGGTTCGGGCCGGTCGGCGTGACCTTCAGCGTCAGCGGGCTGCCGTCCTTCGGAGTGGTGACGGTGCCGTCGGCGTCGAGGCCCTCGACCGTCGCGTCGGTCAGCGCGAGCTCGACCGGCACGCCGCCGACACCCTTCTCATCCGCGCGCTGCACCACGAGGCTCCAGTCGGCGGCCTGGCCGATGGTCTGATCGCCCTCGGGCGCGGTGAGCTGGGCCTTCCAGGGGCCCCGGTTCGCCGCGGCTTCCGCCTTGAGCTCGTCGACCGCGGCCTGCGCGCCCTGCGGCAGCTTGGCGAAGTGGGCGTCGGCGTCGTAGCCGATGCGCTTGAAGTCGTTGTCCGGGTCGAGGTCAGCCTGGCTGCGCGGCGCGGCGGTCCACGAGTGCAGCAGGTGCGCGAGCGCGGCGGCCTCGTCCGGCGACTGCGTGTTGCCGTAGCGCAGCAGCAGGTAGGAGATGTTCGCCGCCACGTCGTCCGGGATCTTCGTGCCCCACTTGGTCTTGAGCTCGTCGCCCGGCTGGTACTCCTCGCCGCTGTCCGGCGCGGTCAGCGCGAACTGCACGCACCAGACCTGCTGCCCGTTGACGAGGTAGGAGCCCAACCAGTCGCGTTCCGGTTCGGGGTTGTTTCGGTACGGCTGCCCGGGCCGGGTCTCGTGGCCGATCGCCTCCTGCGGGTCGGCGCTAGCGGCGCCTGGGAGGGCGTGCCCGGACCCCGTGAGCAAGGTGCCCCCCGCGAGCACGGCGGTGCCAAGCACCGCCGTGAGCCATTTCCTGAACATGCGCATGCAGCTCCAGTTCCGGTGGTGGAGTGAGAGGCGCCACGTGCTCGTTCTGCGAACCCCGACCAGGAGCACGGGTCGCCTCACGCGATACTTCCGATCACGGAGTGTGTCCACAAGAGGTCATTAGATGGACCTTTCCGGTTACTGCGCGCCGAAGATCGCACACGTATCGTTCGATTTGATCACCCGTTAGGCCGCACCGCGGGCGATGGCGGCGCCCGGTGCCTACCGGACGCAGCGCCGGTGATCGGTTGGCGACGGGACGTGATCGTTACTGTTCGCGAAATCGATACCCAGTAGTTCCCCGCCTCGATGGGGAGCGGCGAGATCGAACGGTAAAGTCGGTTTTACCGAAACGGGAACCGGTCAACGCCCCCGATCGTTGTTCCGAGTGACGGCGCAAGCACGCCCCAGGAGGATGAGTTGCGCACAACGAGCAACCCAGCGTTCCGCAACCTGCCGACGACCGGCGGTTACGCGAACTTCAACTACGGCCAGGGGCAGCAGACTGCACCCTTTGGCCAGGCGCCGGTTGCGCCGCCGCAGACCGCGCGACCAATGACCATCGACGACGTGGTCACCAAGACCGCGATCACGCTCGGCCTGGCGGTGATCACCGGCACGCTGACCTACCTGGTCGGGCCGCCGGCCGTCGCGCTGGCGCTGCCGGCCGCGATCATCGGCCTGGTGATCTCGCTGGTCATCATCTTCAAGAAGAAGATCAGCCCGGCGCTGGTCATCGCCTACTCGGCTGTCGAGGGCGTGTTCCTCGGCGGCATCAGCTACGTGTTCGGCTCGCTGTTCTCACCGGGGATCATCATCCAGGCCATCGCGGGCACCATCGGTGTCTTCGCGGCCATGCTGGTGGTCTACAAGACCGGTGCGATCCGCGTCACCCCGAAGCTGACCAAGTGGATCATCGGCGCCCTCGCCGGTGTCGCGGTGCTGATGCTGGTCAACATGATCGCCAGCTTCTTCACCCCGGGCGGACTGGGGCTGCGTGACGGCGGCGGGCTCGCGATCGCCTTCAGCCTGGTGTGCATCGGCATCGCGGCGTTCAGCTTCCTGCTCGACTTCGACGCCGCGGACAAGGCGATCAAGGGCGGCGTGGACGCCAAGTTCGCCTGGTACATCGCCTTCGGCCTGATGACCACCCTGGTCTGGCTCTACCTGGAAATCCTCCGCCTGCTCTCGTACTTCCAGAGCAGCGACTGACCCCCAGGTCCCTGACCTGAAACGGGGCACCATCGTCCAACGGACGGTGGTGCCCCGTTTCTTGTTCGGGTGCCCGCTTCGATGATGCAGACCGGCGGTGACCTGGCAGGAGGCCTGGCTGGCGTCAGGCAAGCGGCGAAGCCGCTTCCCGAGGTGAACCGCTACCGCGAGGCTCAAGGCGAGGCCCGCCGAAGCCGCCGCAAGCGGCGCAGCCGCTTAGCCCACGCACGCAACTCGCACCGCCGCGGGTTCTCAGAGGCCTTCTCGCGAGGACAGCCCCGACGCGACGTATTGGTCATACGTGTGTCGGGGATCCCGGAGTCGAGAAGGCCTCTGAGGTTCCGCTACTCGCACCGCTACGGAAAACGAGCCTGGAACCGAAAAGGAATCAGGAGAGGCGCTCCAGGACCATCGCCATGCCCTGGCCGCCGCCGACGCACATGGTCTCCAGACCGAACTGCTTGTCGTGCCACTGCAGCGAGTTGATCAGCGTCGTGGTGATCCGGGCGCCCGTCATGCCGAACGGGTGGCCCACCGCGATCGCGCCGCCGTTGACGTTCAGCTTCTCCAGCGGGATGCCCAGGTCCTGGTAGGACGGGATCACCTGGGCGGCGAACGCCTCGTTGATCTCCACCAGGTCGATGTCGCCGATGCCCAGCCCGGCGCGCTTGAGCGCCTGCTTGGACGCCTCCACCGGGCCGAGGCCCATGATCTCCGGCGACAGGCCGGAAACGCCGGTCGACACGACCCGCGCCAGCGGGGTCAGGCCGAGCTGCTTGGCCTTCGTGTCGCTCATGATCACCAGCGCGGCGGCGCCGTCGTTGAGCGGGCAGCAGTTGGCCGCGGTGATCCGGCCGTCCGGGCGGAACACCGGCTTGAGCCCGGAGACGCCCTCCTTGGTTACGCCGGCCCGCGGCCCGTCGTCGGCGTCGACGACCTTGCCGTCGGGAGTGGTGACCGGAGTGATCTCGCGGCTCCAGAAGCCGTTGGCGATCGCCTTCTCGGCCAGGTTCTGGGAGCGGACGCCGAAGTCGTCCATCTCGTCGCGGCTGATGCCCTTGAGTCGGGCGAGGTTCTCGGCCGTCTGCCCCATCGGGATGTAGACGTCCGGGACCACGTCGAGCGTGCGCGGGTCGGTCCAGGCGTCCGCGCCCTGCTCGGCGGTCTGCTGGGTGCGCGCCTGGGCCTCGGCGAACAGCGGGTTCTTGGTGTCCTCCAGCGAGTCGGAGTTGCCCTTGGCGAACCGGGACACCATCTCGACGCCGGCGCTGATGAACACGTCGCCCTCGCCGGCCTTGATCGCGTGCAGCGCCATCCGGGTGGTCTGCAGGCTCGACGAGCAGTAGCGGGTGACGGTGGTGCCGGGCAGCTCGTCCTGGCCGAGCAGCACGGCGACCACGCGCGCCATGTTGTAGCCCTGCTCGCCGCCGGGCAGGCCGCAGCCCAGCATCAGGTCGTCGATCTCGGCCGGGTTCAGCTCGGGCACCTTGTCCAGCGCGGCGCGGATGATCTGCGCGGTGAGGTCGTCCGGCCGGAAGTCCTTCAGCGAGCCCTTGCCTGCTCGGCCGATGGGGGAGCGTGCGGTGGCGACGATGACTGCTTCGGGCATGGGAACTCCTTTGTTCGCGGTCGCGGAAAGCCGAGCGACCGCCTCAGGGCGACATGGCCTACCGATCGGTCACTTTAGATCCGGTACCGCCATCTTCGCGGTGATGACGGTCACCGGACAAGCCCCAAACCGACCGGTCAGTACGCCGCTTCGGGTGAGCTCAGGAGTTCCCGCGGTGGTGCAGCCTGCGGTTGAGCCGCGCCACGATCCGGCTGGTCGGGCGGCGCGCCTCGGCCGCCTTCGACCTGGTCGGAGCGGGCGGCAGCGGGCCGCCCTGCCACTCGCCGATCACCGAGCACATCGCAGGCAGCAGGATCGTCGCCGCCGCCTCGTAGCCGGCCGCCGACGGGTGGAACCGATCCGGGCTGAAGAACTCACCCGGCCGCGCCAGGAACTCCGGCGACAGCAGGTCCGCCAGCGGCACCGCGCGCCCGCCGGCCGCCTCCACCACGCGCCGCTGCGCGCGGCCGAGCGCGAGGCTCCAGTGCCGGGCGATGGAGCGCAGCGGCTGCGGGATCGGCCGGATCGCGCCCAGGTCCGGGCAGGTGCCGACGACGACGGCGACGCCCGCGTCGGCCAGCCGCCGCACCCCGTCGCCGAGCAGTTCCGCGCAGGCCGACACCGGCAGCTTCGAGGTGACGTCGTTGGCCCCGATGATGATCAGCACCAGCTTCGGCGGGCGCAGCAGCGCGGCGTCCACCTGCGCGGCCAGCTCCTGCGACGTGGTGCCGACGATCGCGTACGTGGTCAGCGCGACCGGCCTGTCGAGCTCCTCGGCCAGGCCGCGGGCCAGCCGCACCCCGGGCAGATCCGCCTGGAAGTCGACGCCGAGCCCCGCCGCGGCGGAGTCGCCGAGCACGGCGAACTCCAGCGGCTCGGAGCCGTCGGAGAGCTCACTGCGCGGCACCGGGCCGATGCCGCTGGGCAGGTGGATGCCGTCGGCGCGCAGGGGATCGTTGGCCGGTGGGCCGATCACCCGCCGCGCGTACCCGGCCTGCCCGTTGAGCAGCCCGTACGCCGCGCCGGAAAGTCCGCCGGCGGTGCCCGCCGCCAGCAGTGCGAGCCGGAATGCCTTCGCCGCGATCATTCGGCCCTCCCTCACCAGTCCTGCGGCCGGGTCGCGGCCGCGCCAACGGGGGATGGGAAATGGTCACCCACATCGCCCCGGATCCGCGCAGCGAATTCCCCCGTCACTGGCAAGACGCGGCGCGGACCGAAATCGTTCCCTGACCGTGTGTCGCGTTCCAGGTCCCTTGGGTTAGCCGGTGACCAGGCGATTAGGCTCGACGTCACACACCCGGCGAGCAGCAGTCACGAAGGATCGAGGACCGGACGTGGACTACGTCGAGCACGTCACCGAACTGGTGGGCAACACACCCCTGGTGCGGCTTAACGCGGTGGCCAGCGGGCAGACCCCTGTGCTGGCCAAGGTCGAGTACCTGAACCCCGGCGGCAGCGTGAAGGACCGCATCGCGCTGCGCATGATCGAGGCCGCCGAGGCATCCGGCGAACTGCGCCCCGGCGGCACCATCGTGGAGCCCACCTCCGGCAACACCGGCGTGGGACTGGCGATGGTCGCCCAGCGCAAGGGCTACCGCTGCGTGTTCGTCTGCCCGGACAAGGTCAGCGAGGACAAGCGCAACGTCCTCAAGGCCTACGGCGCGGAGGTCGTGGTGTGCCCGACGGCGGTGCCGCCGGAGCACCCGGACTCCTATTACAACGTCTCCGACCGCCTGGTCCAGGAGATCGAGGGCGCCTGGAAGCCGAACCAGTACGCCAACCCGGCCAACCCGGAGTCGCACGTGCACTCCACCGGCCCGGAGATCTGGGAGCAGACCGGCGGCAAGGTGACGCACTTCGTGGCAGGCATCGGCACCGGCGGCACCATCTCCGGCACCGGCTCGTACCTGAAGAAGGTCTCCGACGGCCGGGTGCAGGTCGTCGGCGCCGACCCGGAGGGCTCGGTCTACTCCGGCGGCAACGGGCGGCCCTACCTGGTCGAAGGCGTCGGCGAAGACTTCTGGCCGACCACTTACGACCGGGACGTCTGCGACCAGATCATCGCGGTCTCCGACGCCGACTCGTTCGAGATGACCCGTCGGCTGGCCCGCGAGGAGGCGCTGCTGGTCGGCGGCTCCTGCGGAATGGCGGTCGCGGCGGCGCTGAAGCTCGCCGAGACGACCGACCCGGACGACGTGATCGTCGTGCTGCTGCCCGACGGCGGCCGCGGCTACCTGACCAAGGTCTTCAACGACTCCTGGATGGCGTCCTACGGCTTCCTCTCGCCGGACCACGGCGGCGGGTCGGTCGGCGACGTGCTGCGCCGCAAGGACGGCACCATCCCGGCCCTGGTGCACGTGCACCCGAGCGAAACCGTGGCCGACGCCGTCGCGATCCTGCGCGAGTTCGGCGTTTCGCAGATGCCGGTGGTCAGCGCGGAGCCGCCGATCATGGCCGCCGAGGTGACCGGCGCGGTCAACGAGCGGGACCTGCTCGACGCGCTGTTCGCCGGCCGCGCGAACCTCGCGGACCGGGTGGAACTGCACATGTCGCCGCCGCTGCCGACCATCGGCGCGGGCGAGGAGATCAGCGCGGCGATGACCGCGCTCGCCGGTGCCGACGGGGCCATGGTGTTGATCGACGGCAAGCCCGCGGGCGTGGTGACCCGGCAGGATGTGCTTGGATTCATCGCCGGCCGATGACGACTTGTTACGGAACGGCACTACGCTGCAGGTCGATCAGCTAGCGTGTGTGATCGCATGCCCAGGACTTCGCATTTTGCCCCGAGGGAGTAGGACAACCCGATGAGCTCTCCGCAGCCGCCGGACGGCGGTCAGCAGGGTTCGGACCCCATCTCGAACCGGATGGACCCGCAGGACCCCAACCAGGCCGGCAGCGACGCGACGCAGGTCGTCAGGCCTGTCCAGCCGCAGGGCCAGCAGCAACCACCGTCCGACTCGACCCAGGTCGTGCCGCCGTCGATGCAGCCGCCGCAGCCGATGTACCAGCAGCCCGGCCTCGCCGGCCAGGGCGCTAGTGCCGAGACGACCGCGATGGTGCCGCCGTCGATGCAGCCGCCGCAGCCGATGTACCAGCAGCCGGGCACCCAGAGCCAGCCGGGAGGCTTCCCGGCGCAGCCGCAGCAAGGCCCGCCCAGCGGCGGCTTCCCGGCCCCGCAGGCCCAGGGCGGCTTCGGCGCCCAGCCGCCGCAGGCGGCCTACGGCCAGCCCGAGAGCCAGGGCCAGGGCAGCAAGGGCCTCGCCCTGACCGCCGGTTGGATCGCAACGGTCATCGGTGGTCTCGGCGTGATCTTCAACCTGATCGCCGTGATCGGTCTCGGGGCCGGATACGCGGCGCTTGAGAACCAGATGGCCGATCTGGAGCAGTACAAGGACCTGGGCATCGAGATGCCCGAGGTCAACCTGCCGCCATTCGGGCTGCTGATGTCGCTCCAGATCGGGCTCCTGGTCGCCAGTCTCGTCTTGCTGGCGGGTGGCATCATGATCATCCTGAAGAAGGGCGTCGGACCGATCCTGGTCGTCGCCGCTTCGGGGCTGTACGCCATTTGCCAGCTGGTGACCCTCTTCACCGGCTGGGTCAGCGGAGTCGGAATCTTCGGCGTCGTCGTCGCAATTTTGATCGCGGCCGCCCTCGCCGTGCTGGCGTTCCTGCCGGGCACCCGGCAGTACATCGCCGCCGCCGGTTCCGGTGTGCCGGCTCCGGCCGCCGCCGGTGGCTTCGGCCAGCCGGGCCAGCCCGGTCAGCCGGGTGGCTTCGGCCAGCCGGGTCAGCCGCAGCAGTTCGGCCAGCCGGGCCAGCAGCCCGGTGGCTTCCCGCCCGCCGGTGGGCAGCAGCCGCCGCAGCCTCCGCAGTGGTGACGAGCTGATCTCCCGAAGCGGGGCCCCCCCACCCCCCGCGGGGGGCGCCGGGCCGTGAGGGCCCCCGGGGGCGGGAGGGGCCCCCGGGGGGGAGCGGCGGACACAGAAT
>NZ_JBFAKG010000008.1:147498-148904 GCF_040655595.1 Saccharopolyspora sp. NPDC050389 | reverse complement strand
CCCGCCCCCGCCCCCCCCCGGCGTGGTCACCCCCTGATCCCCCGCGGGGCCCCCCCCCCGCCCGGGGGGGGCCCCGCTTCGCATTGCGGGCCCGAGTCGGCGGATCGGCCGCCGGGTCGTACGCTGCTCCACATGAGTGACGGCTTCGCCACCCGCGCGATTCACGCGGGCCAGGAGGCAGACCCGACGACCGGTTCGGTGATCGTGCCGATCCACGCCACGTCGACCTACGCCCAGGACGGCGTGGGCGGCATGCGCGGTGGCTACGAGTACTCCCGCACCGGCAATCCGACCCGCACCGCGCTGGAGGAATGTCTGGCCGCGCTGGAGGGCGGCCGGCACGGGCGCGCGTTCGCCTCGGGCATGGCGGCCACCGACGCGGTGCTGCGCGCCAGCCTGCGGCCGGGCGACCACCTCGTCATCCCGGACGACGCCTACGGCGGCACGTTCCGGCTGGTGGACAAGGTGCTCACCGCCTGGGGCGTCGAGTACACACCCGCCCCGGTGTCCGATGTGGACGCCGTGCGGGCGGCGATCCGCCCGAACACCAAGGTGATCTGGGTCGAGACGCCCACCAACCCGCTGCTCAACATCGGCGACATCGCCGCCCTGGCGCAGGTCTCCCGCGACGCCGGCACGAAGCTGGTCGTGGACAACACCTTCGCCTCGCCGTACCTGCAGCAGCCGCTGGAGCTCGGCGCGAACGTCGTGGTGCACTCGACCACCAAGTACTTGGGCGGGCACTCCGACGTGGTCGGCGGCGCGGTGATCACCTCCGACGACGAGCTCGCCGAGCAGGTCGCGTTCCTGCAGAACGGGGCGGGCGCGGTGCCCGGGCCGTTCGACGTGTTCCTGACGCTGCGCGGCATCAAGACCCTCGCGGTGCGGATGGAGCGGCACAGCGCCAACGCCGAGCGGATCGTCGCCGCGCTGACCGGCCACCCGAAGGTCGCGAAGGTGCTCTACCCGGGGATTCCGGAGCACCCCGGCCACGAGGTGGCGGCGAAGCAAATGCGCCACTTCGGCGGGATGATCTCCTTCCTGCACGCCGACGGCGAGGAAGCGGCGCTGGAGGTCTGCTCGCGGACCCGGCTGTTCACCCTGGCCGAATCGCTGGGCGGGGTGGAGTCGCTGATCGAGCACCCGGGCCGGATGACGCACGCGAGCACCGCAGGCTCGATGCTGCAGGTCCCGTCCGACCTGGTGCGGCTGTCGGTCGGCATCGAAGAAGCCGACGACCTGGTCGAGGATCTCCTCACGGCCCTCGGCTGACCCGGCGGGCGGGTCGATTTCGCGCGAAATCGGCACCAGGCATGCGTGGAGAGCGTGCGCCGAGCCGTCGCCGAAGTAGTGCCGGACCAGATCCACCGGGAAGCGGTCGATCCCGGCCGGGACCGGAGTGTGGG